>NZ_CP032615.1 GCF_003626975.1 Pseudomonas sp. DY-1
TACACCTACCGGTCGCTCGCCGTGGGTTATTGCCGGCAGGGCAACTGTTCTACAACGAGCTCGGTCAGTGTTCGGGGACCCCCCGGAGCCGGAACCCGATCCCTGGAACACCATCGGCCAGAACCTCTCCCACGAACACCGCATGGCGACTACACCGGAGGTGTTGCCATCGGTGGCCGCACCGACCCTCCGGCGTGGTCTGCCAGGGTTCCTGCCAGTACGCCTGGGACAGCGCCGGACCCACCAACGTCTACCGCTTCGTCGATGGCACGCCCAATGGCGTGTTCGGCCTGTTCTCGTACAAGGCAACGGCGTGTCCTGTAGCGCCGAAGACAGCCCTAACAAGGGCCCGTCCTCCCTGGAGGCGCAATCCAAATCCGAGTCCAGCTGCACCGACAAGTGACCGACGGAGAAGGGCGGGTGCATATGACCTGCCAGACCAGCAGCGAATACACCAATCCCGGCTCCTGCGACCGGGCCAGGTTAACGGCGAAACCGTGTGCATTCCCAACAGCCCGTCGCCCTCGCAGCAGAAGACCGAGACCGAAAAAGAATCACCGAGGTCACCAACCCGGACGGCTCCAAGACACCACCCACCAGCGAAACCACCACTACGACCAACTGCTCCGGCACTAAGTCCTGCACCACCAGCGTGACCAACAACACCTCCGTCAGCCACACCAACGCCGACGGCAGCAAGGGCGATGAGTCCTCCACCTGCACCGGCTCCGGCTGCAAGGACGGCGACGGCAAATCGCAGGACGACAAGGACAAGGAGAAGAAGAGAAGGAAGAAGACGAGTCGGTAGCGACCGGCCTGGCCTGTACGGAAACCGTGGCGTGCGAAGGGATGCTATTCAGTGCGCGATTCTGCGGCAGGAAAAGGAGCAGAAGTGCGCGGCTGAAGAACTGAACGACTTCGCGGCGCACAAGGACGATATCGAAGGCTTCCTCGCCGACGCCGATCCCGGCAACCCCGAATCGCCGCAACTCCAGGTGCCGTCCTTCATCGACTCCGGGGCCCGCTGGCTCCCGTCCGGCACCTGTCCAGCGGACCAGTCGCTCAACCTGCAAACCCTGGGTGGCCGCAGCTTCTCGCTGTCCTTTGAACCGCTCTGCGCGGCGGTCAACGACCTGTCCTATGTCCTCGTGGCCATTGCTGCCGTTGCGGCGGCGCTCTACGTGGGCCGAGCCTTTGGAGGTGCCTGATGCAATTCCTCTTCATCGCCCAGCTCATCATGATGATCATCGGCCCCGCCGTGCGCCTGGTGCTGCGCATGCTCGGCGTCGGCTTCGTCACCTACGTCGGCTACAACATCGCGCTCAACGGGCCGAGTCCTACATCATGAGCCGGGTGGGCAGCAGCGGCGTGATCGTCCAGCAGATGCTCGGCATGGCGAAGTTCGACGTGATCGTGAACATCTACCTGTCCGCCATCACCACCCGCATGGTCCTGTCCGGTCTGGACAAGGCCGCAGACCTCAAACGCAAGCAAGTCTGGCGCGCCCCTGGCGGCAGCTCGATTGAAGCGTAAGGAGCCGCTCCCATGATCATTCTGAGGACCGGCAAGCCCGGTCATGGCAAGACCCTCAACGCCATCCGCGAAATCGATGAGAAAGCCTTCAAGGCGGGCCGCGTCGTCTACTACCACAACGTCACCGGGCTCAAACCGGAGAAGCTGCAGGCGGCCTGGTTCGAGTTCGATGACGCCACCAAATGGTATGAGCTGCCCGCCGACGCCATCATCGTCGTGGACGAAGCCCAGGGCTCGGCGGCGGTGCCCATGTTCGGCGTTCGCGATCCGCGCAAACCGATTCCCGAGCACGTCAGCCGCCTGGAGTTGATCCGCAAGAACGGTCACGAGCTGCACCTGATCACCCAGGACCCGCGCTTCCTGGATGTGCACGCGCGCCGTCTCGCCGATGGGCATATCCACTTCGTGCGGGTGTTCAAGTCGGCCCAGCTGCTGCGCTTCGAATCGCAGTTCGTCATCGAGGAGGTGGAAAAGAAAACCGCCTTCAAGGACGCCGACAAGCAGCCGGTGAAAATCGACCGGCGTTTCTTCGACGTCTACCAGAGCGCCAACGCGGGCCACCACTTCAAGGTCAAGCTGCCGAAGAAATTCCTGCTCGCCTCGCTGGTGATCGTCGTGGCGGCGGGCTTGGTCTTCCGCGCAGTGGAACGCTACAAGGAAGGCGCCTTGCAGGACCAGGCCAGCCCTGCGGCGGCAGAAAAGTCCCTGGTGGACAAGGTCAGCGACAAGGTGGATTCGGTGTTGGCGCCCGAGGCCACGGCGGCACCCAAGACCAAGGCGCAGTACCTGGCCAGCCGCGAACCGAGGATTCCTGATATTCCATCCTCGGCGCCGGTGTACGACGAACTGACCAAACCGGTGAGCCATCCCCGGATGTACTGCCTGTCCACCTCGGACCCCTTCCTGGTGGCCAAGCGTCCCCCGGACACGGTGAAGGATGGCGTCTCCTGCCAGTGCTACAGCCAGCAGGCCACCCGCGTGGCGACCTCCTTCGACTTCTGCTTCAACGCGGCCACCTACGGCTTCTTCGACGCCAGCCTGCCGGACCGGCAATCGCTGGAGAACGCCAGGGCCAATCCGCCGCCCACCACCGGCCCCGCCCAGGTACCGCCTTTCGGCCCCGATGCGCCACCCAAGCAGGTACGCGTTACCCAAGTGCCCTATGTGAAGGGGGAGTTCCTGTGGTGATCGATCGCTTGGCTGTGACCCTCACAGGGCCCTTCGCCGCGGCCTTTTTGCCCGGATGCGAGCTTGCGAGCACCGCGCAAAAGGCCGCGGGGCTGACGGCCCTGTAACACGTCAGACAAAACAGTTTCGAAACGGCAAATACCGGCAAGTAATGGAGATTGGAAAATGAAGGCGAAGGACCTGTTGCGGGTTGATCCGCTGTTCAATGAAGACCCGAAGGGGCGTGTCTTTTTCGATCCACACACCATGCGGATGGTCGATTTGAGCAACGTCCGTTTGCTCCGCTGTGGCGTGGATACCGTCCGCCAGCTCTATCGTGGGCTGATCCGTCCTGGCGTGATCGAGCTGTTCGACAACCCCGGCACCATCGTCGATTTCGCCGGTGAGCGGTGGCATGCCGGGCGAGTGGGCAAGGATTCGGGCTACCAGTACAAGCTCCAGAATGCGGACCTCGGCTTCATTCTGCTGGTGAAGAACTTCAACGTGAAGGTGGACAGCCTCGGCCCTCACGTGAAGATCGAGGTGTCGCCGCATGCCATCGATGCCCTCAGCCCGGAACGCCTCCAGGCCCGAATGGATCACTACGCCGAACACCTGCTGTCCCATGTCGAGGTGAACCAGTGTGCCGTGCATCTGGCCCTGGATCTCCAGAACTGGACCCCGCCCGCCGATTTCGTCGCCCGCATGCACTGTCGCGCCCGGACGCACCGCGACATTTCCGGCATCAACGAAATCCAGTGGGACACCAAGTCCAGCGTCTACGGACGCGGCGAAACCTACATGTTCGGCTCGGCCAGCGGTATCCAGCTCTGCCTGTACAACAAGACCGAGCAGGCCCGGGCCACCGACAAGCTGGATTACTGGGAAGAGGTCTGGAAGCGCCGCGACTCCTTCTGCGATGACGACCCGCTCAACTACGACCCAGAGCAGGACGTGTGGCGGATCGAACTGCGCTATCACCACTCCATCGTCCAGCAGTTCGCCTCTGGCTCGATTGACGCCCGCTCCGGTCAGGCCATCGAAACCAAGACCTTCGAAGCCTTCTCCGGGCATCTGGACGGCCTGTGGCGGTACGGCCTGGGGCAATTCAAGCTGCTGGCCCGTCCTGGCTATTTCGAGCCGATCTGGTCGCTGATCCGCAATGACGTGGTGGTCGATCTGCCGGTGGACTCGCTGCTGGAGGAAACCGAGTACAAGCGCTACCACAAGACCAGCCGGGGCTTTTCCGGGAAGAACGTGGAGCTGTTCTTGGGAAACTTCGTCAGCCTACTGGCAAGGGAGCGGGTGGGCGCAAAAAAGGCATTTGATCGGCTGCAAACCTGGGAATGCTGGCCGGTCATTCGGGATCACTACGCCGCCAAGGAGATGAGCGAGAACGACATCTACAAGCACATCAAGGACCTGCTGGAGGAACGCCATATCCGGTGGGGGAGGGCGGTGTAGTGGCCATCGTTCAGTTGTCCGATGGTCGTTGGCGAGTCGATGTGGAGCCAATCAAGGGCAAGCGATTCCGCAAGACGCTGAAGACCAAGGGCGAGGCCCAGCGCTTCGAAGCGACCTGCCGATCCAAGTGCATCGAAACGCCCAACTGGAGCCCCAAACCCAAGGATCGTCGCCGTCTCTCCGAGCTGGTTCAGCTCTGGTATGAGTTGCACGGGGTCTCCCTCACGGATGGCCATCGCCGCTTTGCCATTCTCAAGACCACCGCTCAGAGCATGGGTGACCCAATAGCGCGATCTGTCGAAGGCGCCCATGTTGCGTCGATCCGTGCCAAGTGGATGGCGAAAGGTGTGAAGGGCAAGACGGCGAACAACCGGCTGGGCTACCTCAAGGCGGTGTACAACGAGCTGTACAAGCTGGATGTGATCGACTACCCGTGCCCGTTCAGCCGTATCCAGCCCGTCCGCTTGCAGGAACGGCCGCTGGCCTACCTGACCAAGCCGCAGATAGCCGAGCTGCTGGAAGCGCTACGCACTCGGGACACGGCGCCGCATACCTACATGGTCGCGCTGATCTGCCTATCGACGGGAGCACGATGGGGCGAGGCGCAGGCTTTGACCCCGGAAAGGATCGGCTCGGGCGTCATAACCTTCGCTAACACCAAGTCGAAGCGAGTGAGGGCAGTCCCGGTGGCTCCGTCCCTGGTGGAGTCGATGCAAAAGCACTGGCGTGAGCATGGCCCGTTCAGCAACTGCATCGGCGTGTTCCGCAAGGTGCTTCTCGAAACCTCGATCAACCCGCCCAAGGGCCAGTCGAGCCACATTCTGCGTCACACCTTCGCTGCCCACTTCATCATGGGTGGCGGGCACATTGTGACGTTGAAGGAGATCCTGGGGCATGCCTCGCTGAGCATGACGATGCGCTACGCACACCTGGCTCCCGAGCATTTGCATGATGCGATCAGGCTTGGGCCGATGGCCGATTTCACTCTACCGCCTGCTAACCAATGACCGAGTCAATTGAAGGGGATACGCCAGTGGCGTACTATCGGCGATGATCTTTATTGAGACTCCGATCTTCACCAAGCGTCTGCGTGAGTTGCTCAGCGACGACAGCTATGCGGCGTTTCAGCGCCAGTTGGCCGAGCGGCCGGATATGGGCGACGTGATCGAAGGCACCGGAGGTATTCGCAAAGTGCGTGTCGCCTCGGGTGGACACGGTAAGCGGGGCGGGTCCAGGGTCATCTACTACCACTTCACTTCGGCTTCGCAGATTGCACTGCTGCTGATCTACCCGAAGAACGAGAAGGATGATCTGTCGGCCGATGAGCGAAAGGTGCTCAAGCAAATCATTGAGCGGTGGAGGTAATCGCCATGAGCAAATTCTTTGAAGACCTTCTGGAAAGCGTCCAGCAAATGGACGAGATCCACCGTGGCGAGCGTAAGCCTTCACGGGAGTTCACCGTGGACGCGCTGCAGGTGAAGGAAATCCGCAAGGCCACTGGCCTGACCCAAGCCAAGTTTGCGGCCATGATCGATGTGCAGCTCGGCACGTTGCGCAACTGGGAACAAGGTCGGCGTGAACCCACTGGCCCGGCCAAGGCGCTGCTGCGGGCCATCCACAATGACCCCAAACACGTCATCCAGGCACTGTCTCACTGAGCCTGTAGGCGGGTCGATTTCGACACTTTTTCGACACCACCAAACCCCAGAAACGAAAAAACCCCATAAATCAGGGGCTTAGTCAGGGGATTTTGGAGCGGGCGAAGGGAATCGAACCCGTTTCAGGTGGGTCGCAGTAGGTTGCAAAGTGGTGCAAAGCCCTGATCACTCGGCCTGCCAAGGCTTTGTCTCGTTGCTATGTGTCGCTGTGTATTCGACACATTTTCGACACCTCGCGGGTTTCGTTACATCCGCCGCGCCGCAGGGTTTCCTTTCCGGTAGGATCGTTGCAATAGCTCAATGTGGGACAGAGGAGGTCTGTAAATGAGCGCAGAAGTTATCGCGGCGATTATCGGGTTTTGTGGGGTTGCTTTTGCCGCCTTTCTAAGTTCTGTTGGATACCTTCTTAAGGCGCGAGTTGAGCTAAAGCGAAGTGCTCGTCTTGTTCTTTATTATCTTATGGAGATCAGATACACCATAAATACTACGCTCATTGATCCCAATAGTTTTTATGAAGGGTTCATGAGGGAGGTAAATAAAGTGTTTGAGGCGAGAGGTATTCCAGTAGCCGATCCTGTTATTGCTGAGTTGGTTGAAGCGGCGGTCTATGCTCATCTGTCAAATATGGTGGGGTCCATACGAATGGAGATTGATGAGGGGCTTTTGGTTGGCTATGAGGAGTCCCTGAAACTATTGGCGTGTGAAAAACCTGTTCTGGCCTATCAGCTAAGGGGCAAGGAGAGAATCCAAGAGGCTGCTTCTCACACAATTCAATATACGGAAAAGTTAGAGAAAGAAATCATTCCTGATATCTCCACTGGGAAAGTTCAGGATTTTCTCCTATCGTTCTCGCGTAGTAAGAAAGGTGAGTCTCTGAATGAGGTTGCCGATATGCTGGATGGAGACATCCTCATGCTCGCCAAGAACTGTGGGTTCCTTGAATATATAAAGTGCAAAAGAGCCTTAAAAAAGACCTCAAGGCTCCATGAGAACTTCGATTTTTCCGGTATAGACGAGTTTCTTGACACGATGATGGACTCACTCAAAGTCTTCGCCCAAGCCCAAGAAATTAAGTAGCAGTAGAAGAACTCTCTCGTCCTGGCTAGTGTTCATGGCGCCAATCAACGGAATGTTGAATAAATTAGTGATTGGCGCAGTGCTCAATTCTTTTGAATTTAAATTGGGGGGTAAATCTATTTCGCTCCCTGTTTTCGAGGATCTGGTTCAGCCATTAAATAATAGGAGCTGGAGCTGGAGCTGGAGCTGGAGCTGGAGCTGGAGCTGGAGCTGGAGCTGGAGCTGGAGCTGGAGCTGGCTTCCTTTTTTTGAACTTGAACAAGAGTTCTGGAAGAAATTCAATCGTAGATGAATTGATTTTTGAGAGGGTCTGTTCTTGCGTTGGTGGTAGATTTCTAAATTGATGAAAAATGAAATTTCTAACTGGGTAGAAGAATTCCTCGAAATTTACTCCGGTCTTCTTTGCAACTCCGCCCAGGAATGAGTCACATTGAGTTTTGAGGTCTGCTAGTGAGCCAGCACAGTTGGCATATTCATTGATGAGCAGCTTTATCCTCTCCTTTTCAGAGCTGAGTACTTGAAGCTCTCGCAGTATGTCCTTCGTCGCTGAGGGGTCAGCTTTCGAAGCGAACAGATTATCTATCACTGCTTCTTGTTCATGCTTCAGGATGTTTTCTAGTAATAACTCAAAGACCTGATAGACATAGAAGAAGCAAAATGCAGGATTGTTTTCGTATGGAAAGAGATTGCCCATGATGGATGAAATTACGTGGCTGTTTTCAACTTCTTCAGATATGTAGTGTAATTTTAGTTTGTCGCCATCTGGCAGATTTGCATGAAAGTGCGAGAGGTCAGGGTTTTTGATTGTGAGTGGACTAAAGCCGTATTTCATAAGGGATGGTATTGCTCGGCTAATATCAAATCCTTCTCCATTCAGGGTCTCCTTGCTAATAACGAGGATTACAGTGTCTGGATGAAAGAATTTTGAGAGTCGTATGTTTTCATCTCCGCTGATGTCTGGTCTTTCAGTGTATATGTCGTCAAACGAGGAGTTGATGATCAGTTCGATTGCTTTGTATGCGTAACGCAAGAAGTGAGGGCTGCTGGCGTAACTATGAAGCGAAGACTCTAGCGCATTTATCGGGATGCACCAGCCAATTCGAGGCTCGTCCGATTCTTTTTTGAGGTGCGTGATAAATATGTCATTTTCCTTGACTCCTTTTCGGAGGAGGAAATGCACCTCAAATTCCTTATCCTTAAAATCGTCAATTAGTGTCAATGGCGTAAAGATCTGGAAGCTAAGTTCGTGGTCCTCTTCGAAGGATACAGTGTGGTGTCCTTCCGAATATCCTGAGTAAACGAGCTTTACGCTTTTTCCATGATGCACACACTCAAAAGCCATAGTGCACCTTACATGTTTTGGGCTTGATACTTCCTAAGAGCAGTCTTGGAAGCTTTGGTAAGGTCTCTGTAGCTTTCTGAGTCTTTGTTGAATAGGTCTCTGAAGAAGAATGTGAAGTAAGTTCTTTGGGCGTTGCCAATTTTACTGGCATTGTTTTTTAGCCAGTCCAAAGAGTTGTTGGTTTCTTCTAGAAATTCCTCTGGATCGTCAATGGTGAGGGTGTTTATTATCTCTATAATTTCATCTACGCTATTTACAGATTGGAAGTCAATTAGCTTTCCAATTGCGGCGCCTAGTCCAGACATGGCCTGCGGCTTTTTAAAGATCTGAACAGGTTTTTTTGCAAAGGGAGAATTATTTTTTTCCAAGTAATCTTCAGAAAGTTCGCAGTCTCCGCAGATTTCTTCTAGTTTCGTGACAAGGTGATGCAGTGTCTCCAGGTACTTTTCAAAAAGCTCTGTACCTTGGTTCTCTTTCGAGAGTTTTTCAAGGCTGTTAATGTTTTCCAGTATGTCCGCCTTTTCTATTGGAAGTTCATCTCTGTCCAGGTAGGCGTTAAACCCTTCTACTACGTCCTTAAAGTTGTACTGGTTGATTCTGGATGCGACCTTGTTGTCGTTCTCTCGGAGTAATTCAACGCCATCTATTCCTGTCTCGATATAGTCAAGGTAAAGAATTTCAATCTGCTGGCGCAAAGACATTGGAGTCTGTCCGGTATTAAGCGTCAGCATTCGATAGAGAATCCCAAGGCGATTCAGGCCAACATATAGCTCCACCCGTATTTTGGATCGACGAACGCTTTCTAGAGTATCAATGTCATTCTTTTCGGTTAGTTCGGTGAGAAGGTCGAGAATTGTATAGGTTCGCTGTAGTCCATCTAGAATCACAAGGTTTGAAGCGTTTTGCATAACCTCGTCGAGGAATCTGCCTTCGTCGTCTGGAATGCTCTCGTCATAATCTTTTATGGTGGTGGTTAGTGCTAATACCACCGGTGGAATAACGCACTGTCTCATCAGGTCGTGCTTAAGGAGTGAGTATACAGTTTTAGATGAGCGTACTCTTTTTCTCTGGAATACGTTGTTTTCCAAGACTCCTTTTATTATCCCAACATACTCCCCAATCTCCATTTCTATAAGGGTATTGGTAGCATTGATTCTTAAGTCTCTAAGATGAGATGCGACTTTCATGGCGTTCCCTGTTAATTTTAAAAATTAGCCTTGGTTATTTAAGGGCATATGTTCGTGAGTGTGCACAAATTTCAATTATTTCATCCTTGTTCGCGTCTTGCTTGGGCATACCATCGCCTAGTCACTTCTTTAGTAATTGCTATCCCGCGCTTTGATTTGGCAAGTTTGAATGCGCTGCATCGTAATCAGGACTGGTTTGGCCCATTTCTGGAGCAACTTCACCAGTCAGCATCCACCACCTGTATTGAGGGAACACTTTGGCGATAGCCAGAATCTCCTCTTCTTTGATCTCCCTCTTGCGGGCAGGGTTCTTCAGATTGTTCCAGGTATAGCGGCTGATTCCCGTCCGCTCTTCAAGCTCCGGTAGGCGGATGCCGGAGCTTTTCAAAATTTCTATAACGCGAGCCTTTATCATAACGAAATGATCTATATGTTATCTATCCAAAATGGATTTGTTTCTGTATTATTCGTTTCAGGTTGATCCATATTGGATCAATTAAAGGCGAATCGCTTGCATTGCAACGAATAGTGACGGAACAACCATGGAACTGGAAGAGCTTGACCCGCGCGCGCTGATCGGCCCGCAACAGGACGTTGAAACCATCGAGAGCTGGGCCGAACGCAACGGCGTCGCATACGGCGTTGTCCGGGCCTGGGCCATGAAGGGTGTGCTGCCCACCGTGAAGCTGGGCAAGCGCCGCATGGTCAACAGCGCCATGCTCCGCACCTGGCTCCTGGAGCAGGAGTGGACGGCATGAATGCTCACCTCACCGCCTGCCTGCGTTCGCTTCTGCTCTCCATCCGCTACTCCGAGCCAAGCGCCTCTCTGTCCGCACTGGTGCTCTTCCACCAACTGGTGCTGATGCATCGCATTGCCCGCTGCGTAAATGCGGACCAGTACATCCGCCTGATGACTCTGGCCGCCAACGCATGCCGCTACGCCCTGGCCGGCTACAAGCAAAAAGCCGTCGCTGCGATCACCCAGGCCGACTCCGCCGCACTGGCCCGTTTCATCGACCTTCATTCCCGAGCAAAGGAGCGCTAGGCAATGGAAAGGGAACGCTTCGACCTGTCACTCAAAGACCTGCTCAGCCCGCCCCGGTAATGCCCTGGCGCGAATTCGCGGACTGGATTCGCATGGGCAACGACCACGACGTGGTGTGGGGCTGGATTCGCAACGGCTACATCCCGTCGCACAAGGTGGGCAAGTACGTGATGGTCAACGTGGCGCTCCTGACCCAGCAGTTACTGGAAAAGGAGTGGACGGCGTGAACCATGAACACACTCGACCGCTACCGCCGCCTCGCCCACGCCGCCAACTGCGACTGCTCTGTCTGCTGGTCCCGTCGCGAACTGGCGAAGAGCGCGCCCTCCCGGTCCATGTCCTGCGAGCACTGCGCCCCGCGCAGATATCCAAGGTCGCTGGGCGCTGGGTCTGCCAGCCGGCCTCGTTCTGCGAGAAACACAGGCCCGCCCGCCGCGCCCCGAAGTACTGGAACGTTGTGTACGACAGCGGCAAGCCCACGCCCTTCGTGCCCATCTACGAGCCGTTCGAGGACTGAGCCATGACTGACGCCCAATTCATCGTCGTGGTCGTGGCCCTGTTCGCCTGGCTGACCTTCCGGCTGGCCAAGGCCCTCGGGCTTCTCCCACGCCGCCGCCCCCGCGCCGGACTCGCCCCGGTCCAGGGCCGCCGCACCGGCTTGTCCGAACACGCTTCACCGTTCGGTCAAACGGAGCGCCGGGCGGAGCGCACCCTTGACCGCGCCCCGCCCTGAAAAGCCTCGGCTGGGGAGAGAGGGGCAGCTCCACCGCCCCGCGCTCCCGAGCCCTCGGCGGCAAGAGTGGGATGACAAGGGCAAAGCCCTTGGTGTTGACCCAGTAACCGGCCGCGCAGGCCCACGTTTTTAACCCCCGGTAGACCGAGACAGCACTCGGGCGAAAACAAGAGTTCGCCTGTGTGGGATCGCTCGGCCTGCTGAAAGGCAAACCGCGCATGTCGCGCACCCAAGTGAGGAAACACAAATGGCACGTTCAATCATGGAAGTTGCATTCCTGGGCACCCAAAAAACCGAAATGGAAGGCGCCAAGTACGTGAAGGTCTTCTACGGCGATGAGCCGGACGGCAAGACCGAGCACGGCCTCTCCATCATCGGCATGGCGGTGGCCGACGATTACGCGGATGAGGTGTTCGCCGCTGGCGCTCAGTTCTCCCCGCTGGAAATGGTCCGCATCACCTTCGAGGTGGACCGGGGCGGCCAGAACAAGGGCAAGAACCTCGCCCTGCACATCGAGTCGGCCAAGCCGCGTCCGACCTCGCAAGGCTCCCGCCAGTCGCAGCCTGCCGCTCAGCCTTCGAGCGAGCCGGCCAAGTCCTAACCGGGGAGGGCGCCGCCATGGTGATTCTGGATCGCGTCGTGTGTGACCGCTGCGGGCGACCGATGGGCCAGCTCTGGAATCAACCGGCCCCGGCGTCCGACCTCCTGCCGCAACTCCATGAACACACCTGCCCCGGTGGCTGCGAACAGCCGCTACCGGCCCAGGTGCTGGAGCACACGGCGTGAATTTCATCCTCTGTGACGGTGAGTGGGCCAGGGCGCAGGCGGCGAGATCGTCTGCACCGGGCAACTCTCGGCGCTCACGGTGGAGGAATTCCGGGCCTCGCTGGATCAAGGGTCCGGCTTACGTGGGAGGACGCCCAGGCGCTCAAGGATGAGGTGCTCATCCTGTTCGCCGGGGTCTTTGCCTTCCTTCTCCTGAAGAAACTGCTGTGAGGATTCACACCATGCGTATCAAGCAACTGCGTTCCCGCATCTCCGCTGCCGTTGGCACCGCCGCCGCTGTCGTCGGCAGTGCCGTCCATGCCGCGGTGCCGACCGAGGCCACCACCGCACTGACCACCGCTGGGACCGACGTCGGGACCATCGGCTGGGCCGTGTTCGGCGTCCTCGTCGCGGCGGCTGCGTTCAAGTACATGCGCCGCGCCCTGTAAGGCCGGTGTCCGTTCCATGGGCCCGGTTCGCCGGGCCTTTCTTTTCCACAGGGCGAGTAGCGAGATGGTGAACCCATGTCCTTCGACTATCCGGCGTTTTATCTGGCCCTTTGCTGCGTGGCTTTTTACCTGGTGTTTTTCGGGCGTCTTTAGCCCTCAAGCATCTGCCGGCACCGGCACCTCGGCCTATTACGTGACCGGACAGCTGACGGCTAGCCTCCGATCGAACCCTGCTGAGTCCTGTGCTGCCTATGGCGCCGCTGTTGGCATTTCGTTTCAAGAGCTCAACGGCGTTGATACAGGGTGTTTCTACTACGGGCCGAATGGGGAGTCGCGCTACACCTACCGGTCGCTCGCCGTGGGTTATTGCCCGGCAGGGCAACTGTTCTACAACGAGCTCGGTCAGTGTTCGGGGACCCCCCCGGAGCCGGAACCCGATCCCTGTGAAGCCACCATCGGCCAGAACCTCTCCCACGAACACCGCATGGGCGACTACACCGGAGGTGGTGCCATCGGTGGCCGCACCGACCCTCCCGGCGTGGTCTGCCAGGGTTCCTGCCAGTACGCCTGGGACAGCGCCGGACCCACCAACGTCTACCGCTTCGTCGATGGCACGCCCAATGGCGTGTTCGGCCTGTTCTCGTACAAGGGCAACGGCGTGTCCTGTAGCGCCGAAGACAGCCCTAACAAGGGCCCGTCCTCCCTGGAGGCGCAATCCAAATCCGAGTCCAGCTGCACCGACAAGGTGACCGACGGAGAAGGGCGGGTGCATATGACCTGCCAGACCAGCAGCGAATACACCAATCCCGGCTCCTGCGACCGGGGCCAGGTTAACGGCGAAACCGTGTGCATTCCCAACAGCCCGTCGCCCTCGCAGCAGAAGACCGAGACCGAAAAAGAAATCACCGAGGTCACCAACCCGGACGGCTCCAAGACCACCACCACCAGCGAAACCACCACTACGACCAACTGCTCCGGCACTAAGTCCTGCACCACCAGCGTGACCAACAACACCTCCGTCAGCCACACCAACGCCGACGGCAGCAAGGGCGATGAGTCCTCCACCTGCACCGGCTCCGGCTGCAAGGACGGCGACGGCAAATCGCAGGACGACAAGGACAAGGAGAAAGAAGAGAAGGAAGAAGACGAGTCGGTAGCGACCGGCCTGGCCTGTACGGAAACCGTGGCGTGCGAAGGGGATGCTATTCAGTGCGCGATTCTGCGGCAGGAAAAGGAGCAGAAGTGCGCGGCTGAAGAACTGAACGACTTCGCGGCGCACAAGGACGATATCGAAGGCTTCCTCGCCGACGCCGATCCCGGCAACCCCGAATCGCCGCAACTCCAGGTGCCGTCCTTCATCGACTCCGGGGCCCGCTGGCTCCCGTCCGGCACCTGTCCAGCGGACCAGTCGCTCAACCTGCAAACCCTGGGTGGCCGCAGCTTCTCGCTGTCCTTTGAACCGCTCTGCGCGGCGGTCAACGACCTGTCCTATGTCCTCGTGGCCATTGCTGCCGTTGCGGCGGCGCTCTACGTGGGCCGAGCCTTTGGAGGTGCCTGATGCAATTCCTCTTCATCGCCCAGCTCATCATGATGATCATCGGCCCCGCCGTGCGCCTGGTGCTGCGCATGCTCGGCGTCGGCTTCGTCACCTACGTCGGCTACAACATCGCGCTCAACGGGGCCGAGTCCTACATCATGAGCCGGGTGGGCAGCAGCGGCGTGATCGTCCAGCAGATGCTCGGCATGGCGAAGTTCGACGTGATCGTGAACATCTACCTGTCCGCCATCACCACCCGCATGGTCCTGTCCGGTCTGGACAAGGCCGCAGACCTCAAACGCAAGCAAGTCTGGCGCGCCCCTGGCGGCAGCTCGATTGAAGCGTAAGGAGCCGCTCCCATGATCATTCTGAGGACCGGCAAGCCCGGTCATGGCAAGACCCTCAACGCCATCCGCGAAATCGATGAGAAAGCCTTCAAGGCGGGCCGCGTCGTCTACTACCACAACGTCACCGGGCTCAAACCGGAGAAGCTGCAGGCGGCCTGGTTCGAGTTCGATGACGCCACCAAATGGTATGAGCTGCCCGCCGACGCCATCATCGTCGTGGACGAAGCCCAGGGCTCGGCGGCGGTGCCCATGTTCGGCGTTCGCGATCCGCGCAAACCGATTCCCGAGCACGTCAGCCGCCTGGAGTTGATCCGCAAGAACGGTCACGAGCTGCACCTGATCACCCAGGACCCGCGCTTCCTGGATGTGCACGCGCGCCGTCTCGCCGATGGGCATATCCACTTCGTGCGGGTGTTCAAGTCGGCCCAGCTGCTGCGCTTCGAATCGCAGTTCGTCATCGAGGAGGTGGAAAAGAAAACCGCCTTCAAGGACGCCGACAAGCAGCCGGTGAAAATCGACCGGCGTTTCTTCGACGTCTACCAGAGCGCCAACGCGGGCCACCACTTCAAGGTCAAGCTGCCGAAGAAATTCCTGCTCGCCTCGCTGGTGATCGTCGTGGCGGCGGGCTTGGTCTTCCGCGCAGTGGAACGCTACAAGGAAGGCGCCTTGCAGGACCAGGCCAGCCCTGCGGCGGCAGAAAAGTCCCTGGTGGACAAGGTCAGCGACAAGGTGGATTCGGTGTTGGCGCCCGAGGCCACGGCGGCACCCAAGACCAAGGCGCAGTACCTGGCCAGCCGCGAACCGAGGATTCCTGATATTCCATCCTCGGCGCCGGTGTACGACGAACTGACCAAACCGGTGAGCCATCCCCGGATGTACTGCCTGTCCACCTCGGACCCCTTCCTGGTGGCCAAGCGTCCCCCGGACACGGTGAAGGATGGCGTCTCCTGCCAGTGCTACAGCCAGCAGGCCACCCGCGTGGCGACCTCCTTCGACTTCTGCTTCAACGCGGCCACCTACGGCTTCTTCGACGCCAGCCTGCCGGACCGGCAATCGCTGGAGAACGCCAGGGCCAATCCGCCGCCCACCACCGGCCCCGCCCAGGTACCGCCTTTCGGCCCCGATGCGCCACCCAAGCAGGTACGCGTTACCCAAGTGCCCTATGTGAAGGGGGAGTTCCTGTGGTGATCGATCGCTTGGCTGTGACCCTCACAGGGCCCTTCGCCGCGGCCTTTTTGCCCGGATGCGAGCTTGCGAGCACCGCGCAAAAGGCCGCGGGGCTGACGGCCCTGTAACACGTCAGACAAAACAGTTTCGAAACGGCAAATACCGGCAAGTAATGGAGATTGGAAAATGAAGGCGAAGGACCTGTTGCGGGTTGATCCGCTGTTCAATGAAGACCCGAAGGGGCGTGTCTTTTTCGATCCACACACCATGCGGATGGTCGATTTGAGCAACGTCCGTTTGCTCCGCTGTGGCGTGGATACCGTCCGCCAGCTCTATCGTGGGCTGATCCGTCCTGGCGTGATCGAGCTGTTCGACAACCCCGGCACCATCGTCGATTTCGCCGGTGAGCGGTGGCATGCCGGGCGAGTGGGCAAGGATTCGGGCTACCAGTACAAGCTCCAGAATGCGGACCTCGGCTTCATTCTGCTGGTGAAGAACTTCAACGTGAAGGTGGACAGCCTCGGCCCTCACGTGAAGATCGAGGTGTCGCCGCATGCCATCGATGCCCTCAGCCCGGAACGCCTCCAGGCCCGAATGGATCACTACGCCGAACACCTGCTGTCCCATGTCGAGGTGAACCAGTGTGCCGTGCATCTGGCCCTGGATCTCCAGAACTGGACCCCGCCCGCCGATTTCGTCGCCCGCATGCACTGTCGCGCCCGGACGCACCGCGACATTTCCGGCATCAACGAAATCCAGTGGGACACCAAGTCCAGCGTCTACGGACGCGGCGAAACCTACATGTTCGGCTCGGCCAGCGGTATCCAGCTCTGCCTGTACAACAAGACCGAGCAGGCCCGGGCCACCGACAAGCTGGATTACTGGGAAGAGGTCTGGAAGCGCCGCGACTCCTTCTGCGATGACGACCCGCTCAACTACGACCCAGAGCAGGACGTGTGGCGGATCGAACTGCGCTATCACCACTCCATCGTCCAGCAGTTCGCCTCTGGCTCGATTGACGCCCGCTCCGGTCAGGCCATCGAAACCAAGACCTTCGAAGCCTTCTCCGGGCATCTGGACGGCCTGTGGCGGTACGGCCTGGGGCAATTCAAGCTGCTGGCCCGTCCTGGCTATTTCGAGCCGATCTGGTCGCTGATCCGCAATGACGTGGTGGTCGATCTGCCGGTGGACTCGCTGCTGGAGGAAACCGAGTACAAGCGCTACCACAAGACCAGCCGGGGCTTTTCCGGGAAGAACGTGGAGCTGTTCTTGGGAAACTTCGTCAGCCTACTGGCAAGGGAGCGGGTGGGCGCAAAAAAGGCATTTGATCGGCTGCAAACCTGGGAATGCTGGCCGGTCATTCGGGATCACTACGCCGCCAAGGAGATGAGCGAGAACGACATCTACAAGCACATCAAGGACCTGCTGGAGGAACGCCATATCCGGTGGGGGAGGGCGGTGTAGTGGCCATCGTTCAGTTGTCCGATGGTCGTTGGCGAGTCGATGTGGAGCCAATCAAGGGCAAGCGATTCCGCAAGACGCTGAAGACCAAGGGCGAGGCCCAGCGCTTCGAAGCGACCTGCCGATCCAAGTGCATCGAAACGCCCAACTGGAGCCCCAAACCCAAGGATCGTCGCCGTCTCTCCGAGCTGGTTCAGCTCTGGTATGAGTTGCACGGGGTCTCCCTCACGGATGGCCATCGCCGCTTTGCCATTCTCAAGACCACCGCTCAGAGCATGGGTGACCCAATAGCGCGATCTGTCGAAGGCGCCCATGTTGCGTCGATCCGTGCCAAGTGGATGGCGAAAGGTGTGAAGGGCAAGACGGCGAACAACCGGCTGGGCTACCTCAAGGCGGTGTACAACGAGCTGTACAAGCTGGATGTGATCGACTACCCGTGCCCGTTCAGCCGTATCCAGCCCGTCCGCTTGCAGGAACGGCCGCTGGCCTACCTGACCAAGCCGCAGATAGCCGAGCTGCTGGAAGCGCTACGCACTCGGGACACGGCGCCGCATACCTACATGGTCGCGCTGATCTGCCTATCGACGGGAGCACGATGGGGCGAGGCGCAGGCTTTGACCCCGGAAAGGATCGGCTCGGGCGTCATAACCTTCGCTAACACCAAGTCGAAGCGAGTGAGGGCAGTCCCGGTGGCTCCGTCCCTGGTGGAGTCGATGCAAAAGCACTGGCGTGAGCATGGCCCGTTCAGCAACTGCATCGGCGTGTTCCGCAAGGTGCTTCTCGAAACCTCGATCAACCCGCCCAAGGGCCAGTCGAGCCACATTCTGCGTCACACCTTCGCTGCCCACTTCATCATGGGTGGCGGGCACATTGTGACGTTGAAGGAGATCCTGGGGCATGCCTCGCTGAGCATGACGATGCGCTACGCACACCTGGCTCCCGAGCATTTGCATGATGCGATCAGGCTTGGGCCGATGGCCGATTTCACTCTACCGCCTGCTAACCAATGACCGAGTCAATTGAAGGGGATACGCCAGTGGCGTACTATCGGCGATGATCTTTATTGAGACTCCGATCTTCACCAAGCGTCTGCGTGAGTTGCTCAGCGACGACAGCTATGCGGCGTTTCAGCGCCAGTTGGCCGAGCGGCCGGATATGGGCGACGTGATCGAAGGCACCGGAGGTATTCGCAAAGTGCGTGTCGCCTCGGGTGGACACGGTAAGCGGGGCGGGTCCAGGGTCATCTACTACCACTTCACTTCGGCTTCGCAGATTGCACTGCTGCTGATCTACCCGAAGAACGAGAAGGATGATCTGTCGGCCGATGAGCGAAAGGTGCTCAAGCAAATCATTGAGCGGTGGAGGTAATCGCCATGAGCAAATTCTTTGAAGACCTTCTGGAAAGCGTCCAGCAAATGGACGAGATCCACCGTGGCGAGCGTAAGCCTTCACGGGAGTTCACCGTGGACGCGCTGCAGGTGAAGGAAATCCGCAAGGCCACTGGCCTGACCCAAGCCAAGTTTGCGGCCATGATCGATGTGCAGCTCGGCACGTTGCGCAACTGGGAACAAGGTCGGCGTGAACCCACTGGCCCGGCCAAGGCGCTGCTGCGGGCCATCCACAATGACCCCAAACACGTCATCCAGGCACTGTCTCACTGAGCCTGTAGGCGGGTCGATTTCGACACTTTTTCGACACCACCAAACCCCAGAAACGAAAAAACCCCATAAATCAGGGGCTTAGTCAGGGGATTTTGGAGCGGGCGAAGGGAATCGAACCCGTTTCAGGTGGGTCGCAGTAGGTTGCAAAGTGGTGCAAAGCCCTGATCACTCGGCCTGCCAAGGCTTTGTCTCGTTGCTATGTGTCGCTGTGTATTCGACACATTTTCGACACCTCGCGGGTTTCGTTACATCCGCCGCGCCGCAGGGTTTCCTTTCCGGTAGGATCGTTGCAATAGCTCAATGTGGGACAGAGGAGGTCTGTAAATGAGCGCAGAAGTTATCGCGGCGATTATCGGGTTTTGTGGGGTTGCTTTTGCCGCCTTTCTAAGTTCTGTTGGATACCTTCTTAAGGCGCGAGTTGAGCTAAAGCGAAGTGCTCGTCTTGTTCTTTATTATCTTATGGAGATCAGATACACCATAAATACTACGCTCATTGATCCCAATAGTTTTTATGAAGGGTTCATGAGGGAGGTAAATAAAGTGTTTGAGGCGAGAGGTATTCCAGTAGCCGATCCTGTTATTGCTGAGTTGGTTGAAGCGGCGGTCTATGCTCATCTGTCAAATATGGTGGGGTCCATACGAATGGAGATTGATGAGGGGCTTTTGGTTGGCTATGAGGAGTCCCTGAAACTATTGGCGTGTGAAAAACCTGTTCTGGCCTATCAGCTAAGGGGCAAGGAGAGAATCCAAGAGGCTGCTTCTCACACAATTCAATATACGGAAAAGTTAGAGAAAGAAATCATTCCTGATATCTCCACTGGGAAAGTTCAGGATTTTCTCCTATCGTTCTCGCGTAGTAAGAAAGGTGAGTCTCTGAATGAGGTTGCCGATATGCTGGATGGAGACATCCTCATGCTCGCCAAGAACTGTGGGTTCCTTGAATATATAAAGTGCAAAAGAGCCTTAAAAAAGACCTCAAGGCTCCATGAGAACTTCGATTTTTCCGGTATAGACGAGTTTCTTGACACGATGATGGACTCACTCAAAGTCTTCGCCCAAGCCCAAGAAATTAAGTAGCAGTAGAAGAACTCTCTCGTCCTGGCTAGTGTTCATGGCGCCAATCAACGGAATGTTGAATAAATTAGTGATTGGCGCAGTGCTCAATTCTTTTGAATTTAAATTGGGGGTAAATCTATTTCGCTCCCTGTTTTCGAGGATCTGGTTCAGCCATTAAATAATAGGAGCTGGAGCTGGAGCTGGAGCTGGAGCTGGAGCTGGAGCTGGAGCTGGAGCTGGAGCTGGAGCTGGAGCTGGCTTCCTTTTTTTGAACTTGAACAAGAGTTCTGGAAGAAATTCAATCGTAGATGAATTGATTTTTGAGAGGGTCTGTTCTTGCGTTGGTGGTAGATTTCTAAATTGATGAAAAATGAAATTTCTAACTGGGTAGAAGAATTCCTCGAAATTTACTCCGGTCTTCTTTGCAACTCCGCCCAGGAATGAGTCACATTGAGTTTTGAGGTCTGCTAGTGAGCCAGCACAGTTGGCATATTCATTGATGAGCAGCTTTATCCTCTCCTTTTCAGAGCTGAGTACTTGAAGCTCTCGCAGTATGTCCTTCGTCGCTGAGGGGTCAGCTTTCGAAGCGAACAGATTATCTATCACTGCTTCTTGTTCATGCTTCAGGATGTTTTCTAGTAATAACTCAAAGACCTGATAGACATAGAAGAAGCAAAATGCAGGATTGTTTTCGTATGGAAAGAGATTGCCCATGATGGATGAAATTACGTGGCTGTTTTCAACTTCTTCAGATATGTAGTGTAATTTTAGTTTGTCGCCATCTGGCAGATTTGCATGAAAGTGCGAGAGGTCAGGGTTTTTGATTGTGAGTGGACTAAAGCCGTATTTCATAAGGGATGGTATTGCTCGGCTAATATCAAATCCTTCTCCATTCAGGGTCTCCTTGCTAATAACGAGGATTACAGTGTCTGGATGAAAGAATTTTGAGAGTCGTATGTTTTCATCTCCGCTGATGTCTGGTCTTTCAGTGTATATGTCGTCAAACGAGGAGTTGATGATCAGTTCGATTGCTTTGTATGCGTAACGCAAGAAGTGAGGGCTGCTGGCGTAACTATGAAGCGAAGACTCTAGCGCATTTATCGGGATGCACCAGCCAATTCGAGGCTCGTCCGATTCTTTTTTGAGGTGCGTGATAAATATGTCATTTTCCTTGACTCCTTTTCGGAGGAGGAAATGCACCTCAAATTCCTTATCCTTAAAATCGTCAATTAGTGTCAATGGCGTAAAGATCTGGAAGCTAAGTTCGTGGTCCTCTTCGAAGGATACAGTGTGGTGTCCTTCCGAATATCCTGAGTAAACGAGCTTTACGCTTTTTCCATGATGCACACACTCAAAAGCCATAGTGCACCTTACATGTTTTGGGCTTGATACTTCCTAAGAGCAGTCTTGGAAGCTTTGGTAAGGTCTCTGTAGCTTTCTGAGTCTTTGTTGAATAGGTCTCTGAAGAAGAATGTGAAGTAAGTTCTTTGGGCGTTGCCAATTTTACTGGCATTGTTTTTTAGCCAGTCCAAAGAGTTGTTGGTTTCTTCTAGAAATTCCTCTGGATCGTCAATGGTGAGGGTGTTTATTATCTCTATAATTTCATCTACGCTATTTACAGATTGGAAGTCAATTAGCTTTCCAATTGCGGCGCCTAGTCCAGACATGGCCTGCGGCTTTTTAAAGATCTGAACAGGTTTTTTTGCAAAGGGAGAATTATTTTTTTCCAAGTAATCTTCAGAAAGTTCGCAGTCTCCGCAGATTTCTTCTAGTTTCGTGACAAGGTGATGCAGTGTCTCCAGGTACTTTTCAAAAAGCTCTGTACCTTGGTTCTCTTTCGAGAGTTTTTCAAGGCTGTTAATGTTTTCCAGTATGTCCGCCTTTTCTATTGGAAGTTCATCTCTGTCCAGGTAGGCGTTAAACCCTTCTACTACGTCCTTAAAGTTGTACTGGTTGATTCTGGATGCGACCTTGTTGTCGTTCTCTCGGAGTAATTCAACGCCATCTATTCCTGTCTCGATATAGTCAAGGTAAAGAATTTCAATCTGCTGGCGCAAAGACATTGGAGTCTGTCCGGTATTAAGCGTCAGCATTCGATAGAGAATCCCAAGGCGATTCAGGCCAACATATAGCTCCACCCGTATTTTGGATCGACGAACGCTTTCTAGAGTATCAATGTCATTCTTTTCGGTTAGTTCGGTGAGAAGGTCGAGAATTGTATAGGTTCGCTGTAGTCCATCTAGAATCACAAGGTTTGAAGCGTTTTGCATAACCTCGTCGAGGAATCTGCCTTCGTCGTCTGGAATGCTCTCGTCATAATCTTTTATGGTGGTGGTTAGTGCTAATACCACCGGTGGAATAACGCACTGTCTCATCAGGTCGTGCTTAAGGAGTGAGTATACAGTTTTAGATGAGCGTACTCTTTTTCTCTGGAATACGTTGTTTTCCAAGACTCCTTTTATTATCCCAACATACTCCCCAATCTCCATTTCTATAAGGGTATTGGTAGCATTGATTCTTAAGTCTCTAAGATGAGATGCGACTTTCATGGCGTTCCCTGTTAATTTTAAAAATTAGCCTTGGTTATTTAAGGGCATATGTTCGTGAGTGTGCACAAATTTCAATTATTTCATCCTTGTTCGCGTCTTGCTTGGGCATACCATCGCCTAGTCACTTCTTTAGTAATTGCTATCCCGCGCTTTGATTTGGCAAGTTTGAATGCGCTGCATCGTAATCAGGACTGGTTTGGCCCATTTCTGGAGCAACTTCACCAGTCAGCATCCACCACCTGTATTGAGGGAACACTTTGGCGATAGCCAGAATCTCCTCTTCTTTGATCTCCCTCTTGCGGGCAGGGTTCTTCAGATTGTTCCAGGTATAGCGGCTGATTCCCGTCCGCTCTTCAAGCTCCGGTAGGCGGATGCCGGAGCTTTTCAAAATTTCTATAACGCGAGCCTTTATCATAACGAAATGATCTATATGTTATCTATCCAAAATGGATTTGTTTCTGTATTATTCGTTTCAGGTTGATCCATATTGGATCAATTAAAGGCGAATCGCTTGCATTGCAACGAATAGTGACGGAACAACCATGGAACTGGAAGAGCTTGACCCGCGCGCGCTGATCGGCCCGCAACAGGACGTTGAAACCATCGAGAGCTGGGCCGAACGCAACGGCGTCGCATACGGCGTTGTCCGGGCCTGGGCCATGAAGGGTGTGCTGCCCACCGTGAAGCTGGGCAAGCGCCGCATGGTCAACAGCGCCATGCTCCGCACCTGGCTCCTGGAGCAGGAGTGGACGGCATGAATGCTCACCTCACCGCCTGCCTGCGTTCGCTTCTGCTCTCCATCCGCTACTCCGAGCCAAGCGCCTCTCTGTCCGCACTGGTGCTCTTCCACCAACTGGTGCTGATGCATCGCATTGCCCGCTGCGTAAATGCGGACCAGTACATCCGCCTGATGACTCTGGCCGCCAACGCATGCCGCTACGCCCTGGCCGGCTACAAGCAAAAAGCCGTCGCTGCGATCACCCAGGCCGACTCCGCCGCACTGGCCCGTTTCATCGACCTTCATTCCCGAGCAAAGGAGCGCTAGGCAATGGAAAGGGAACGCTTCGACCTGTCACTCAAAGACCTGCTCAGCCCGCCCCCGGTAATGCCCTGGCGCGAATTCGCGGACTGGATTCGCATGGGCAACGACCACGACGTGGTGTGGGGCTGGATTCGCAACGGCTACATCCCGTCGCACAAGGTGGGCAAGTACGTGATGGTCAACGTGGCGCTCCTGACCCAGCAGTTACTGGAAAAGGAGTGGACGGCGTGAACCATGAACACACTCGACCGCTACCGCCGCCTCGCCCACGCCGCCAACTGCGACTGCTCTGTCTGCTGGTCCCGTCGCGAACTGGCGAAGAGCGCGCCCTCCCGGTCCATGTCCTGCGAGCACTGCCGCCCCGCGCAGATATCCAAGGTCGCTGGGCGCTGGGTCTGCCAGCCGGCCTCGTTCTGCGAGAAACACAGGCCCGCCCGCCGCGCCCCGAAGTACTGGAACGTTGTGTACGACAGCGGCAAGCCCACGCCCTTCGTGCCCATCTACGAGCCGTTCGAGGACTGAGCCATGACTGACGCCCAATTCATCGTCGTGGTCGTGGCCCTGTTCGCCTGGCTGACCTTCCGGCTGGCCAAGGCCCTCGGGCTTCTCCCACGCCGCCGCCCCCGCGCCGGACTCGCCCCGGTCCAGGGCCGCCGCACCGGCTTGTCCGAACACGCTTCACCGTTCGGTCAAACGGAGCGCCGGGCGGAGCGCACCCTTGACCGCGCCCCGCCCTGAAAAGCCTCGGCTGGGGAGAGAGGGGCAGCTCCACCGCCCCGCGCTCCCGAGCCCTCGGCGGCAAGAGTGGGATGACAAGGGCAAAGCCCTTGGTGTTGACCCAGTAACCGGCCGCGCAGGCCCACGTTTTTAACCCCCGGTAGACCGAGACAGCACTCGGGCGAAAACAAGAGTTCGCCTGTGTGGGATCGCTCGGCCTGCTGAAAGGCAAACCGCGCATGTCGCGCACCCAAGTGAGGAAACACAAATGGCACGTTCAATCATGGAAGTTGCATTCCTGGGCACCCAAAAAACCGAAATGGAAGGCGCCAAGTACGTGAAGGTCTTCTACGGCGATGAGCCGGACGGCAAGACCGAGCACGGCCTCTCCATCATCGGCATGGCGGTGGCCGACGATTACGCGGATGAGGTGTTCGCCGCTGGCGCTCAGTTCTCCCCGCTGGAAATGGTCCGCATCACCTTCGAGGTGGACCGGGGCGGCCAGAACAAGGGCAAGAACCTCGCCCTGCACATCGAGTCGGCCAAGCCGCGTCCGACCTCGCAAGGCTCCCGCCAGTCGCAGCCTGCCGCTCAGCCTTCGAGCGAGCCGGCCAAGTCCTAACCGGGGGAGGGCGCCGCCATGGTGATTCTGGATCGCGTCGTGTGTGACCGCTGCGGGCGACCGATGGGCCAGCTCTGGAATCAACCGGCCCCGGCGTCCGACCTCCTGCCGCAACTCCATGAACACACCTGCCCCGGTGGCTGCGAACAGCCGCTACCGGCCCAGGTGCTGGAGCACACGGCGTGAATTTCATCCTCTGTGACGGTGAGTGGGGCCAGGGCGCAGGCGGCGAGATCGTCTGCACCGGGCAACTCTCGGCGCTCACGGTGGAGGAATTCCGGGCCTCGCTGGATCAAGGGTCCGGGCTTACGTGGGAGGACGCCCAGGCGCTCAAGGATGAGGTGCTCATCCTGTTCGCCGGGGTCTTTGCCTTCCTTCTCCTGAAGAAACTGCTGTGAGGATTCACACCATGCGTATCAAGCAACTGCGTTCCCGCATCTCCGCTGCCGTTGGCACCGCCGCCGCTGTCGTCGGCAGTGCCGTCCATGCCGCGGTGCCGACCGAGGCCACCACCGCACTGACCACCGCTGGGACCGACGTCGGGACCATCGGCTGGGCCGTGTTCGGCGTCCTCGTCGCGGCGGCTGCGTTCAAGTACATGCGCCGCGCCCTGTAAGGCCGGTGTCCGTTCCATGGGCCCGGTTCGCCGGGCCTTTCTTTTCCACAGGGCGAGTAGCGAGATGGTGAACCCATGTCCTTCGACTATCCGGCGTTTTATCTGGCCCTTTGCTGCGTGGCTTTTTACCTGGTGTTTTTCGGGCGTCTTTAGCCCTCAAGCATCTGCCGGCACCGGCACCTCGGCCTATTACGTGACCGGACAGCTGACGGCTAGCCTCCGATCGAACCCTGCTGAGTCCTGTGCTGCCTATGGCGCCGCTGTTGGCATTTCGTTTCAAGAGCTCAACGGCGTTGATACAGGGTGTTTCTACTACGGGCCGAATGGGGAGTCGCGCTACACCTACCGGTCGCTCGCCGTGGGTTATTGCCCGGCAGGGCAACTGTTCTACAACGAGCTCGGTCAGTGTTCGGGGACCCCCCCGGAGCCGGAACCCGATCCCTGTGAAGCCACCATCGGCCAGAACCTCTCCCACGAACACCGCATGGGCGACTACACCGGAGGTGGTGCCATCGGTGGCCGCACCGACCCTCCCGGCGTGGTCTGCCAGGGTTCCTGCCAGTACGCCTGGGACAGCGCCGGACCCACCAACGTCTACCGCTTCGTCGATGGCACGCCCAATGGCGTGTTCGGCCTGTTCTCGTACAAGGGCAACGGCGTGTCCTGTAGCGCCGAAGACAGCCCTAACAAGGGCCCGTCCTCCCTGGAGGCGCAATCCAAATCCGAGTCCAGCTGCACCGACAAGGTGACCGACGGAGAAGGGCGGGTGCATATGACCTGCCAGACCAGCAGCGAATACACCAATCCCGGCTCCTGCGACCGGGGCCAGGTTAACGGCGAAACCGTGTGCATTCCCAACAGCCCGTCGCCCTCGCAGCAGAAGACCGAGACCGAAAAAGAAATCACCGAGGTCACCAACCCGGACGGCTCCAAGACCACCACCACCAGCGAAACCACCACTACGACCAACTGCTCCGGCACTAAGTCCTGCACCACCAGCGTGACCAACAACACCTCCGTCAGCCACACCAACGCCGACGGCAGCAAGGGCGATGAGTCCTCCACCTGCACCGGCTCCGGCTGCAAGGACGGCGACGGCAAATCGCAGGACGACAAGGACAAGGAGAAAGAAGAGAAGGAAGAAGACGAGTCGGT